>JABJHA010000013.1 GCA_018662005.1 Rhodospirillaceae bacterium
TGGCGTTTGATTGACTTCTCTTTTTGGGGATCTGCGCCAGCCTTGATTTCACCAAGCATGATGGTGGCTTGATTGCGGGCTCGCTCGGTCGTGAAAATGCTGTGTGCGCCGATGGCGACCCGTTTGATCTTTTTGTTGACCATGTATTGGACGTAGTAGGTCTTTTTGCCACCGGGTGTGATGCGAGCGCAAAATCCTGCCAACTGGTCATCGAAGAGAAAATAGGGCTTATCTTTTGCGGTGGCTTTTTCGATGACGGTTTTTGTTAATTTGGGCATGGACGACCTACACGGGCTAGAATTACAGTGCGCGTAGGGTTGCGTGGAATCTGCATATTATCAAGTAATATCAATGTGTTGGTGTAGTGATGCGTAAACAAAATGGCTAACGAGAATTGCTGCGTATGGCGATAAATACCGTGCACTAAAAATGCACTAAATGAAGCGAATGTTCCTGCGAAAGCTGGCGAAATCAAGAGTGACAGGATTTGCTTTCTGGATTCGGATTGCGGCCAGATATCAAAAGGTTAGCGAAAAGGTGAGGGGGGTTGAGTGTCTGAAAGTAGCATAAAAGCAATGGCTGGGGATCAACTCATAACCTGAAGGTCGTAGGTTCAAATCCTACCCCCGCAACCAAAAAATCAAAGGCTCCCATTCGGGGGCCTTTTGTTTTTTGATTTCGTGGGATCGGTGAATGAACCCACAGGTTCGAGAGGACGCGGGAGGCGTCCGACAGACGCAGCGCAAGCTGCGGTCCGAAGGATCAAAAACAACCCGAAGCTGCTTTTTGACAAACCCTACCCCCGCAACCATCAAGGCCCTACCGTCGCTTTCGTTGGAGGCGGCGGTTTTGTTCTGTTGGGTGAATGCTAGGATTTGCGCTAATGCACCGACCAATATGACTTCAGGATTGCCGCGTTCTGTACCCACATGAATCTCGATGTGATCAATCATGGACCTAATGAGATCCATGGCCTGAGGACGGGCAGCTTCGTCTGCCAGCAAGGTCTGCAGTTCGCTGTTGGGTCATAAGCAGAAGTAAACGGCACCCCAAAATGATTTCCGCTTACCTCCAAATAACGGTCTTTCCAACAATTCACGGTTATTTTCCAATCGCAAGAACCATAATTCATGAGAAATCGTCAAACGGGCTTGGGCCAAGCTGAGTCGTGGAACTGTTGAATTTCGATTTGGTTGCCGTCGGGATCGCTAAGAAAAAAATGATAGATGTTAAATTCAGTGTTTTCCATCGGTGGGTTATTGAACTGAACACCCTTTTCCCGTAGTCGTTCGTACCAGCCGTCAACATCTTCAGTAACCATGGTGACGATAAAGCCTTCAGAAGCAGGGGGGCGTTCATCGTTGCACTGGCAAACGCCAATAAAGCCATCCTTGCTGATTTGAAAGATGCGGCACTTCCCCTTATCAAGAATCAGGGGCAGGCCTAGGGTTTCGTTGTAAAATGCCGAGCTGATTCGCAAATCTCTCACATAGAGAAACGTCACTTGTTGATCAAATGGAATGTCCAAAATTTCCCCCCAGTACGGACGCTGTCAATTGCTGTAGTATAATTATTGAGCAATTAGTGGCGCAACATGAAAATCGACGATCACCCGATGCCAATATGCGCCTCAAAGCGGACATAAAACGGCGCCATTCAGAATGCCAGGGATGAAAGAGGAGACGGCCTTGTTCAGATTCTTTTGCACCTGACGTACATCACCACGGCTAGGTGGACATTTACAGCGTCTCACTGCAGCAATACGCCCTGTTATTTGCCGCCAATGTTGTCGCCATGGCGTTCAGCTCGACGATTAACGGGCGTTTATTCGCCCAACCGTCTCATTACACCACGACCATTTGGGCAAGCGGTCGGCTTTGTAGAACTTTGACGACAATTTCCAATCCTGTTTGCATTACCTCTCTTGATGTAGGGGCTCCCAGGCTAATTCGAACGGCGTTGGGCAGTTGATTTGGGTCGATCGAGAAAGCGCTGCTGGGTGTCACATCAACGCCGCGGGCTTTTGCAGTAAGAACAAAATCGGCAACCCGCCATCTGCTGGGCAAATTTAACCAAAGATGATAACTGGCTGGATGTGAAGACAGAGTATATTCGCATAAGATATCTTGGGCGATTTTCTGGCGTGCTGCGGTTTCCACCCGATGCCAGTTTACGAAGCGGTCTGCAGTGCCGTCCTCAATCCACATAGAAGCGATCTCTGCCATTAATGAGGCTGTGGTCCAGGTAGTTGTGCGTACCGCATTAATAATGTAATCGACCATATGAACTGGTGCAGTTAGGTACCCAACCCGCAGGCCGGGGGCCAGACTCTTCGAGGTGCCGCAAATATAATAGCAATCGTATTGTGCATAGGTGTGGATCGGTGGTGGCCCATCTTCGATAAGGTGGCCGTAGCTATCATCTTCGACGATGGGCACCTTGAATTCCGCAGCGATATCGGCGAGGGCTTTTCGTCTTTGGGCCGGAAGGACGCTCGCCGTCGGGTTATGTATTGTTGGTGTCACGATGATGGCGGCTACGGGTTCTTTCAGGCAGATATCGCGAAGCCCATTTGGGATTACCCCGTGCTCATCCATCTCAAGCCCATGAAGCCGGATGTGCAACAGATCAGCAAGGCGACGAATGCCTGGATAATTAAGGGACTCGGTGACAACAAGACTATCGGGTTGGGCAAGTACCAACATTGTCGCCATAAGGGCTTGCTGGGCTCCATTAGTCACAGTGATGCATGACGGATCAACATTGACACCGGTTCGCGCCGCCCATTTGGCCCCGGCAATGCGATGATGTTCGCGCCCAGGTGCCCGTTGATAATCAAGCAGGTTCATCAAGCGGTGCCGGCCTGAAAGTTC
Organism: Rhodospirillaceae bacterium; assembly: GCA_018662005.1. NCBI lineage: Bacteria > Pseudomonadati > Pseudomonadota > Alphaproteobacteria > Rhodospirillales > Rhodospirillaceae > Rhodospirillaceae bacterium. The sequence goes on from JABJHA010000013.1 coordinate 2,874, forward strand.
CGCCAGCGCTTCGTTGAACGCATTGTTCTCAAAATCAATAGCCGGTTGGTTGACGCTAAGATGAATGATGTCAGTATCGGAGGCGCTATCATTATGACCGGAAAGCTCGGTATGGACGTACGTGCCCCGGCCCACTTCGCCAACGAGATGTCCGCGCCGTTTGGCTTCGGCATAGGCCCTGGTAACCGTCCCAACGTGAACGCCCAGTTGCTCGGCAAGCCAGCGATGGGTTGGCATCAGCATTCCGGGTCGCAGGCGCTGGGACGTGATATCATCAGATATCGCCTCAGCAATGGCCTGATATAACGGCGGCTTGCGATGTTGAAGTTCGGGAACCCATTTCATTCGTTTAATCCACCTATTCGGTCATCTACTGTTCACAGTTAGATTGTTTACAGCATGTTGGTAAATTGTCTTAGTGGATAATGTAAATTTGTACTAGGCACACACGGATCATATTCAGTGCATTCAAATAAAACAATACAATATATGCATACAATCTGGTTTTATTGACAGACAATTATAAATATAATAGCTTAATTGTCATATTCAGGTTAGCTTTCTAAATGCAAGGGGGAGAGAACGTTGAGGACAGCCTTAATTCAAATGTCGGCTTCTATGGATCGAGATGAAAATCTTGACCGAACCGAGACAATGTTGAATGACGCTGCCGTTCGGGGTGCCGAAGTCGCCTGTCTTCAGGAATGTTTCTCCACATGGTTCTTCCCGCAAAAAATTGAACCCAAAGATCAAGACTGGGCAGAGCCTTTGGATGGGCCCTCGGTGACTAGAATGCGTAAAGTGGCAAAAGCGCTTGGCATGATTTTGATCGTGCCATTTTATGAACGGGCCATGCATGGTGAATTGTATAATTCGGTTGTCGTGGTCGATGAGAATGGTGAAATGCTGGGTGTTTACCGCAAGCACCACATTCCCATGAGCTCACATTTTAACGAAAAATTCTATTTTAAGCCCGGCAACAAGGGGTTCCCAGTTTTTCCAACCTCGAAGGGGAAAATAGGAATCATGATCTGCTACGACAGGCATTTTCCGGAATGCGCGCGCATCCTTGGCCTGAATGGGGCTGAGGTCGTATTTGTGCCTACCGCCACGACCATGCGGGGTTTCTCGAAGAGCGTTTGGGAGCCGGAATTGCGGGGGCATGCCATTGCTAACGGCATTTTTGTTGCGGGTGTTAACCGGGTTGGTACGGAATTAGAGAGCACCTACTACGGGCGCAGCGTGTTCATTGATCCGATTGGCGAAGTTGTGGCCCAGGCAGCCGAAGGCGAGGAGGAGGTGCTTGTCGCCGACCTTGACATGGCGAGGCTTGAAGAAGTGCGAAAGATTTGGCCGTTTTACAGAGACCGCCGTCCCGAAGCCTATGGCCGGATAGTGGAGCCCTAGGAAATGACTTACGCAGAAACTTTGGCAGAATTCTGTGTCGGTCCGGCAATAACCGCGCCGCCCCCCTTGGCTATGGAACGGATGAAAATCTATGCCCTAGATACCTTGGCGGTGATTTTGGCGGGTGCGACGGCAGATTCAAGTCAACGTATTTTGAAGGCGTTCCCTCCCGGTGAAAATGGACCAGCCAGTGTGTTTGGCGGCGGCGGTCGGCTGTCGGAAGGCGAAGCCGCACTGGTTAATGGGGCTATGGCTCACGCTCTGGAGCTAGACGACGATCATCGTTTGGCCGTATTGCATCCGGGCGCTGTTGTTATCCCCGCAGCCTTTGCTGCTGCCGAAACAGTTGGTGCAGGGGGTGAGCTTTACCTGCAGGCCATTCTGGCCGGTTACGAAGTCAGTTGCCGGGTCGGGGAAGTGTATCGTGGTAGCATGTTCGAGTATGGTTTGCACCCGACTTCGATTTGCGGAGTTTTTGGTGCGGCGGCGGCGGCGGGCGTAGTTTTTGGCCTAGATTATGAAGGCCACACAAACGCCCTGGGCATTGCCGGTACCCAGGCGGCCGGGCTTAGCGAATGGCGTGAAGACGGTTCGTGGATCAAAAGATTACATCCAGGGCGCACCGCGCAGTCGGGTTTGATTGCTGCCCGACTCGCCCAGCAAGGATTTACCGGCCCGACGACAATTTTCGAAGGGAAGGACGGGCATTTCCGGGCTTTTAGCCATGGCGAAAAACTCGATTCCGAGGCTTTAACGCGCGATCTTGGCCGCATTTACCATGCCTTGGGTACTGCGGTGAAGCCATATCCATGTTGCCGTTTTGCACACGGCGCCATTGATCTGGCAATAGCGGCGCGCCAGGAAAGTTTGGATATCCAGCACATTGAAAAAGTAAGCGTCCGTTTGTATCGAACAGATATTCTGTCCTATCGGCCCCGGCCCTTGAACCCTGTCGATGCACAATTCAACGTGCCGTACCTAGTTGCACTGTCACTTGGCAAAGGCAGCGTCGGGCTGGCCGATTTCAGCGAAGAGGCAATAGGCAGGGAAGATATTCTTGAACTGGCCGCCAAGGTCGAGGTTATCGAAGATAACAATTTCACAGCAGCTTATCCGGACAAGTACATGACAGAGATTGTCGTTTACGGGGGCGGGGGCTATAGCGGCCTAAGCGAGTGCCCCAGTGGCGACCCGGAAGCCCCGCAATATTCTGACGATCCGGATCTTATGCGCCGGGAAGTTGAAAATAAGGTTCGGGTACTTTTTGAAGAAACAGGATTTAGCGAGCGTAGCGACCCATTGATCAAGCTTGTTGATGAGATGGATGAAGCATCAAGCCTGGCTGATTTGGCTGATTTGTTGCGACGTCGTGGATAGCCCGCAGTTAATTTTAGAAATGAAAAACTACAGGAGAAAGTGATGAGCACTAATCAAGTTAAGGGTAATGTAGCAGTGTCAAACGCTGATGGTTCAGCCACTCAGGCATATCTCGATAGGGGTAATCGTCTTTACGCCGAGGTTGATCCCTATATGCCGGGTATGACCCGTAAAGAGGCTGCAGCGCAAGCCAATACCACACCGGATCGGATCGCCAAGTTATCCTCCAATGAAAACCCATTGGGGCCGTCTCTCCAGGCAGTCGCTGCCGTGGAATCCATGACGGGAATGTTGCACGAATATCCCGATCCCTTGGCCAGCGAGCTTCGCAAAGCGCTGGGCGAATATCTTGATGTGAGCGCCGATCAAGTCGTTGTTGGCGGAGGGAGCTCGACCTTGATGCATGCCATAGTCGATGCCTTCACTGTTGCTGGCGGCGAGATTATATCACTTGATCCGGGGTTCACTGTGTATCCGGAAATATCAATCATCCATGGTCGTATACCTAAGAAGATCGGACTTCGGGAAAGCGATTTTCTGCTCGATCTTGATGAACTGGAACGGGCAATAACCCCGGATACGCAGCTTATCTTTCTGACACGTCCGAACAATCCGACCAGCACGTTAATCCCGATTGACGATTTTGCGACAGCCGCCCGTATGGCCGCTGAAGTTGGTGCCTTGGTGGTTTCCGACGAAGCTTATATCGAGTTCTCGGATATACCTGGTCAGTCTGCTGTTGAACTGCTGCATAAAGATCCAGACACTTATCATAACGTCATGTTTACTCGAACGATGTCGAAAGCGTTTGGGCTTGCGAACATGCGTTTGGGATACGCTGTTGCTTCGCCCGAAGTCGCTGGTTGTCTGGCCCTTGCAAATGCAAAATGGCCAACAGGTGCCGTGGCCCAGGCCGCCGGTGTAGCGGCCCTGAATGACAAGGCTCATTTGCAAGAGACCCTTCGGGTGGTTAGCCATGAGCGACAACGCATAACAGATGCATTTAATAAAATGGGGCTTCCTGTCGCGCCTGGGCAGCAAGGCAATTACATCATGGTTGATGTGCAACCTTCCGGGCTTTCTGCCGAGGCCTTCTCAGAAAATGTGTTCAAGATGGGGAAAGCCCTGATTAGGGGCGATTTTTCACCACGCTACGTTCGCATAAGCATTGGTCTTGGCGAAGAAAATGACCGTGTGTTAGAGGCCGCCGACGCGATTAAACAGCAGCACGGTTAAGTGGCAAATCATGCAAACGGGATTGCCGGAACATCATTAAGTAGGACAATATGGAGTAAATGTCAGTAATTGTATTATTAATTATTGCTAAATCAGCATATAATCATTGACGTTACATGAGGACAATTTGTAAGCTTTTATATGCAGGCACGGGATATAAAAGCCGAAAAGAGTGCTTAAAGCACCTTGGCGTCGCATCCTGACAAAGGACCACAAACGACGACGCATTCCGACCCGTGTACAGTTTTGGACAACAAAAGGGAGGCAGATATATGTTAGAAAAATTAATGACGAGCGCTGCTACCAGACGCTTTAGCAAAGCACTTCTGATAACAGCGGGCATCACAATCGGTGCTGTCAGCAGTGCAACCGCGGCTGATTTTAAATGGTCTTTTGGAGGCGATGCGCAAACACTCGATCCGTATGGTCTCAGCGAAATTTACACACTTGGTTTTCAGAGTAACTTTTATGAGCCGCTAATTCGCAGAAGCGCGAATCTGGATATCGAGCCTGCTTTGGCTGCTAGTTGGAAAATCGTTGACGAGACGCACTGGATTTTCAATTTGCGCAAGGGAGTGACTTTCCACAACGGGAATGCCTTCAATGCCGATGATGTTATTTTCTCATACAATCGGGCAAAAAGTGAAGGTTCTGACGTTAAAGCCAAAATTCGCTCGATCAAATCAATGAAGAAAATTAGCGATCTGGCCATTGAAGTTACGACGGACGGCCCAAGCCCGACTCTGCTCAATGAATTGTCTGACTGGTTCGTCATGGACAAGGAATGGAGTGAAAAAAATGGCGCCGAAGTTCCAGCCGATGTTCGCAAGGGTGTCGAGAATTACGCCACCCGCAACGCAAATGGAACCGGCCCGTTTATGGTTGAAAGCCGCCAACCGGATGTGAAGACCGTCTTCAAGGCCAATAAGAAGTGGTGGGATAAAATAACTCACAATGTTGATACGGCTACTTTTACGCCGATCAAAGCAGATGCAACGCGTGTTGCGGCCCTTCTATCCGGGGAAGTCGATATGGTCTTTCCTGTTCCTTTGCAAGACGTAAATCGTGTGGACGGGGACTCAGGAACCACCATGATGCGCGGAGCAGAACTTCGTATCATTTTCCTGGGCTTCGACCAACACAGGGATTCAATGCTGTATGGTAGTGTCAAGGATGCTAATCCTTTCAAGGACCGCAGGGTTCGTGAAGCGGCTTTCCTGGCAATCAATGAAGATGCCATTGCAGCAAAAATCATGTCGGGCGGCGCCAAGCCAACGGGTACTTTGATTGCTCCTGGTGTCGATGGCTATTCCGACGAACTGGCGAAACGTGCGCCCAGTGATATTGCCAAGGCCAAGGCGCTTCTGGCTGACGCCGGTTATCCCAATGGTTTTGAGGTGACCCTTGATTGCCCGAATGATCGCTACGTAAACGACGAGGAAATTTGCGTGGCAGCTGCCAGTATGATGGCCAAGGCCGGAATCAAGGTTAACGTCGCGGCGATTACCAAAACCAAGTATTTTGGTAAAATTCTGGGTCGTGACACCAGCTTCTACATGCTGGGTTGGGTTCCGCCGACCTACGATGCCCATAATATCCTGTTTGATTTGCTTGGCACGCGGGAAGACACCGGCCAGGGCAAGTGGAACATGGGCAACTACTCCAACCCCGAACTTGACGCCTTGCAAAAGAAAATTGCGGTGTCTGTGGATCTGGATAAACGCCGCGGCATGATCACCAAGGCCTTGGGGCTGGCAAAAAGTGACTTCGCCTACATACCCTTGCACCAGCAGGCCCTGTCTTGGGGCGTGCGTAGCAATGTCAGCGTAAAACAGCGCGCTGATAACCGGTTTGAACTTCGTTGGGTAAATGTGAAATAATTACCTCCCTGGCGATACGGGGGTTCCGGGTCGTAATGGTCCGGGACCCCCGCATCCCGTAAGCCAACATTGTTTTTGCCGAATATCGATCACAAAAGGCTGTTCAATGATCGCGTACATCATCCAGCGTCTATTCCATTCGATACTCGTTATTCTGGCTGTTGGACTTATTGCATTTTCGCTGTTTCGTTTTGTTGGTGATCCGGTCAACAATATGGTCGGGCAAGACACGACGATCGAAGAACGCGAGGTGTTACGTGAAAGCCTGGGATTAAATGATCCGATCCTGATTCAATTCACACGTTACATGGCCAATGTTGCCAGCGGCGAATTGGGAATTTCCTATCGCCTGGGGCGACCGGTTGGGGATCTCTTTATTGAGCGTTTGCCAGCCACCCTGGAGCTCAGCATCCTGTCGAGCATCCTTGCCGTTGGCATGGGAATCTTCCTGGGGGTGCTGGCGGGGGTCTATCCGCGCCGGCTTTCAAGCCGCCTCTCCATGACCCTGTCACTGGTCGGCGTTTCCCTTCCGCCGTTCTTTGTCGGCATCCTGTTAATCGTTGTCTTTTCGGTCATCTTCCACTGGCTGCCGTCTTTCGGCCGCGGCACGGTTGTCGAACTGGGCTGGTGGACAACAGGATTGCTGACGGTTGATGGCTTGAAGGCCCTGATCCTGCCCTCCATCACGCTGGCCCTGTTCCAGATGACCTTAATCATGCGTCTGGTACGCTCGCAGATGATGCAGGTGTTGCGCACCGATTACATCAAGTTCGCACGTGCTCGTGGCCTTCGAAATAATGTTGTTCATTTCCGCCACGCCCTGAAGAACACATTGGTTCCCATTATTACCGTCACCGGGTTGCAGTTGAGCTCGATTATCGCCTTCGCAATTATCACCGAAACGGTGTTTCAGTGGCCCGGTATGGGCCTGCTTTTCATTACTGCGGTGCAATTTGCCGACGTGCCCGTCATGGCGGCATACCTTATGTTGGTTTCGGTCTTCTTCGTGGTTATCAATCTTATTTGCGACCTTTTGTACTTTGTCGTTGACCCGCGGCTTCGTTCAGAAGCCGAGCACAAAAAGCCGGTGCAATAGGTGTGACCATGACACAGCCCGCAGGCAACCAGACACTCATTAACCGCATAACCCAAAGTGACTCGTTTTACAGTTTTGTGCATTCGCCGGGGGCTATTATCGCCGCTGTAATAACGCTGATATGTGTACTGGCGGCGATATTCGCGCCGTATGTAGCACCCCATGATCCTTTCGATCTCGCTTCAATTGACCTGATGGATTCGCGTCTCCCCCCTTATTGGATCGAAGGCGGCACGGGGAAATATCTTCTGGGGACGGATGTTCAGGGTCGCGATATCCTGTCGTTAATTATTTTCGGTATGCGAATTTCACTGATCGCCGGGGGTTTGTCGATGGTATTTGCCGTTGTCCTTGGCGTTACCCTGGGGCTTATCAGCGGATTTGCTGGTGGTAAAACGGATACGATTATTATGCGCCTGGCGGATATGCAGCTTAGTTTTCCGGCGATCCTCATCGCATTATTAATTGATGGCGTGGCGCGTGGTTTTATGCCGCGCGAAATGCATGACCAATTGGCACTTTACGTGATCGTCCTTTCCATCGGCCTGGCCAATTGGGTGCACTTCGCACGGACCGTCCGCAGTTTGACAATGGTCGAAAAACAACGAGAGTACGTCCAGGCGGCTAAAATACTGAATGTCTCGTCACCTGAAATTTTGTGGCGACATATACTGGTGAATGTTGCCGAACCAGTTCTGGTGATCGCCACAGTGGGTTTCGGCATCGCCATTATCATGGAGGCCACGTTGTCCTTCCTGGGTGTTGGGTTGCCGCCAAGTGAACCCTCGCTTGGGACTTTGATCAGAACCGGTAACGATTATTTGTTTTCGGGAGATTGGTGGATGACGATTTTCCCGGGGATGGTGCTTATGGCCCTGGTGCTTTCAATTAATCTTCTGGGCGATTGGATGCGTGATGCTCTTAATCCCACCCTTCGCTAGGAACGCGGCATGACAAAAGCTGAAACGAGTGTACCCGTCCTGGAGATATCACAATTGACGGTCATGTTGCCTACTCGAAAGGGAACATTAACTGTGCTCGACAATGTTTCTTTGTCAGTAGGGCCGGGCGAAATTGTTGGCGTAGTCGGAGAGTCAGGGGCCGGTAAATCAATGACCGGTACAGCTGTAATAGGCTTGCTGCCAGACCAGATACATATTCAATCGGGGGAAATCCTGTTTAATGGCAAAGCCATCGAAAATCTTGATGCCGAACAGATGCGTCGCATTCGCGGGCGCGAGATCGGGACCATTTTTCAAGATCCAATGGCCAGTCTCAATCCTTTGCTTACGGTTGGTGATCAGATCGTTGAAACCATGCTTACGCATCTGGATATTAGCAAAAAGGAAGCGTGGCAACGTGGCATTGACCTGCTGACCCGGGTTGGAATTTCGGACCCGGGTCAACGTATGCGCGGCTTCCCGCACCAATTTTCCGGTGGCATGCGTCAGCGAATTGTTATTGCCCTGGCGCTTTGCACAAATCCGAAGCTGGTCATTGCAGATGAACCAACAACGGCACTTGATGTATCAGTTCAATCTCAAATTTTAGGGCTTCTGAAAAGCATCAGCGCGGAACATGAAACTTCAGTCATACTGATCACCCATGACATGGGCGTGATTGCTGAAATGGCAGACAAAGTGGTCGTGATGTATGCTGGCCGGGTGGCTGAATCCGGACCCGTGCAAGCAACACTTGAGGCCCCCCAGCACCCCTATACCAAAGGGTTGATGGGTTCCATACCCCGGTTGGGGGCGAAACAGCACAGGTTGCAACAAATTAGCGGAAATATGCCGCGCCTTGGTCAGGTTGATTCAAACAGTTGTTCCTTTGCTGCGCGTTGCCCTGACGCTTTTGGTTTGTGTAAGGAACAGCACCCGCCCGCCTTTAACGTCGATGCCACTCTTGTGCATTGTTGGCTTTATGCCCCAAAGGATGATCACAAAATGGCAAGTGGGGAGGGCGTTCAGCGTGAGTGAGGCACCGGCAAGCGAAAAAGATATGAACTCAGAGGCCCAGCCATTCCTTAAGGTCAACGATTTGAAACGGCATTTTGATGCCTCTGCACCGTGGCTCTATCGAATGCTGGGGGGGCTGGAACGCCAAACCCTGAAAGCTGTCGACGGAATTGATTTTTATATACGCAAGGGTGAAACATTCGGTTTGGTAGGCGAGTCCGGGTGCGGTAAATCTACAGTTGCGCGTTTAGTTGTCGGACTGCACGAACCAAGCGCGGGAACAGTTTTGGTTGAAGACCTTGATGTCCATCAGGATCATGTCAAAGGACACAAAGGGGAAGACCGCGTCCATGTGCAAATGATTTTCCAAGACCCTTATTCGTCGCTTAATCCACGATGGCGCGTTAGTAGCATTGTTGAGGAACCGATAAAGGCCCGCAAATTAATCACCGATAAACAGGCTATTGAGCGGCGAGTAGTGGAACTGCTTGAGCAAGTCGGATTGTCATCCGAAGATGTAAACCGCTACCCCCATGAATTTTCAGGTGGTCAGCGGCAACGGATTTCCATCGCTCGGGCGCTGGCAGCTCAACCGGAACTACTGATTTGCGACGAACCGACATCGGCACTCGATGTATCAGTACAGGCACAAATTCTAAACCTTATGCGTGATTTGCAGGATTCCCACAATCTCACAGTGCTTTTCATTTCTCACGATCTGCCCGTGGTCGATTTTATGTCCGACAAGGTAGGGGTCATGTACCTTGGACGGATATGCGAGATCGGAAAACCGCGAGAAGTATTTACCCACCCTCGCCATCCCTATACCAAAATGCTTCTCGATAGCGTGCCATCATTTCAACGTGGCAAACAGGAACACCGGGAAATTATTGGCGAAGTGCCCAGCCCGATAAATCCACCGTCAGGATGCCACTTTCATACGCGCTGTCCACTCGTAGAACCCCAATGCAAGATGGACACTCCACAACTACAGCAATTTGGCGACACCTGGGTTGCATGCCATGCCGTTCAAGAAGGATCAACGCCGTGATACTAATGATTGGGCCTATCGTCATAGTACAGACCTGCAAGGTAACGTCCGTTGAGTTTTTGCTTTTGTCAAAACCGAATTTAGGAGTGAAATATCATGCTTGATTTGTTGGTCCGAAACGCAGAAGTCGTTGATCCGGTTGACGGTGTCTTTCGTGCTGATGTCGGGATTTTGGACGGCAAGATTGCGGCCCTTATCGAGCCAGGAACTGAGGCGGATGCAGATCAGGAAATTGATGCCACGGGGAAACATGTCTTTCCCGGCTGTATAGACCCCCATACCCACATGGGTTACAAGCGATCCTTCGCCGATGATGTGCGCAGTGAGTCCGGTTCGGCAGCAATCGGTGGCGTCACCACGTTCATGAGTTTCCATCGCCATTATCAAAGCGCGGAGCCCAAGCCCTATGATGATTTTCCAGAACTGGTGGATACCATCAACCGCGAGTCCCATATTGATATGGGTTTGCATTTTGGCATATTGACAGAAGATCAGGTCGATGAGCTTGAGAAGTATATCAAGCTGGGGGTTTCTTCTTTCAAATTCTATATGGCTTACCGGGGCGCTGACGGCAAAACGGTTGGAATGATTAACGAGTGCGATGACGGCATTTTGTTCGAAGGCTTCGAAAAAATCGCTCGTCATTCCCATGCCGTGGCCTGTGTGCACTGCGAGAATACCGAAATCATTGGCCGTCGAGTAAGGCAGGTGAAGGAGAAGGGGCTCGACGGGTTGGCTGCCTGGAATGCCGCCCGGCCTTCCTTCGCAGAGGCCGAACACGTTCGGCGGGCCGCCTACTTTGCCGAACTCACTGGCTGTAACCTGTACTTTGTTCATATCGGTGCCAAGGCCGGCCTTGAAGAAGCGGTGCTTCATAGGGAACGTTATGATCGATTGACCATAGAAACATGCCCTCATTACCTGACGTTGACCGAAGATTCCGATATTGGGAATTTAGCCAAAATTAATCCCCCGGTTCGTAAACAAGATGATCAGGATCGCATATGGGAAGGCTTAATCAACGGTGAAATTTCCACAGTTGGCACAGATCATTGCTGTGTTTGTCGGGCTGATAAGGCGGGCAGTATCTGGGATGCGGCCGCTGGGTTCCCGGGTATGGCGACGATGCTGCCGGTCGTGCTTACAGAAGGCGTACACAAACGCGGTATGTCTTTGCAACGTGCTGCCCAGATTACCTCTTACAACAGCGCCCTTACCTTTAACATGGCCCCTCGTAAGGGCACGATTCAAGTTGGATCCGATGCCGATTTGGCTGTTGTTGATCTATCGTTGGAGAAGGTCGTTGATCCCACCATGCTGGGTTCGGCCTCTGATTTCTCTCTTCAGGAAGGTAATACCCTAACCGGTTGGCCGGTGCTGACGGTGTTGCGTGGCAAAATCATTGTCCGCGATGGCGAATTGCTTGGCGAACCCGGCGACGGCGAATTTGTGCGTCGTTAACTGAGCAGGAATTTAACTTGCGAGCCTTCCTAGCCCTTGTATTGTTTTTGAACCGTTGAATATGGTACATTTGTTTGCAAGGGTGAAAAGAACAATACATTAGTTCGTTTGCACATTCAGGTTTATGAAAATCTCACGAGCGGGAAATGAGTGGTATGACCGTAGAGCAAATCCGTAGCCTGATCGTCGAGCAGATCACTGATATGAGCCCGCAGGTCCGACGGGCTGCTCAGTACGTTCTCGATAATCCAAATGGCGTCGCTGTCAATTCGATACGTTCCTTGGCAACAGCGGCCGGGGTTAAGCCCAATACCCTGGTTCGGATGGTCCAGTCACTCGGCTTCTCAAGCTTTGAAGAATTCCGTCAACCTTTTCGTGAGAACGTGTCTAACGGCATAAAGAGCTTTCCCGATCAGGCCCGCTGGTTGCAATCGTTGGCTAAAACCAAAAGCCACGGACTGCTGTTCAGTCAGATGGCCGCCGCTACACTCAGTAACATTGAACAACTTTTTTCCGGCACAAACGCCGACGAACTGCGGGTTGTCGCCAAACACATAATTAAATCACGCAGGACCAGCATACTTGGTCTGGGGACTTGTTACGCCCTTGCTCACGGGTTCTGGTATGTGGCCCAAATGGCCTTGGATAATCTTGAGTTGGTATCCAACCATGGCACCTTGCCGATAGACGAAGTCGTTAAGCTGGGGAAGGGGGACGTGCTTATGGCGATATCCTTTGACCCTTATCGAAAGGAAATCATTCAAGCCGTTCAGTTGGCAAGTAAGCTTGGCGTAACTGTCGTGTCTATTACCGACAGCCGGGCTTCGCCTTTGGCCTTGGCCGCGGACTACGTTTTCGTTGCCCCAACCCAGACCCCGCAGTTTTTCCCTTCGGCCGTGGCTTCGGCAGAACTTCTGGAAACCCTGATCGCCTTTATCATCGCCGAAAGCGATCAAAGCGTCATAGAACGGATAAACGAGTTTCACCGGCGTAGGCTCGAAAGCGGTGTCTATCACACAATGGATAATTAAGAGCCACAATAAAAAGAAAATTTGTACCTTTTATTGACTAAAACCGTACAAAAAACATATTATGCTGGATATTCCATCCGCACCGGGCGTCGCGCTTTCATTTAAAAAACGAGCCCAGATTAAGGAGAAAGTATGTGAGTGATGAACCCAAACGCGAAGTCGATGTCCTTGTCATCCAATGTGGCCCTGCTCATGAAGAACCTGAAAAAAATGTGGCGGATAACCTAAAACTGATCAAGGATGCGACGAAGGATCGCAAGCCTGACTTTATTATCCTGACCGAGCTATCAACGACGCAATATTTCTGTGGATATAATGATCCCAAGTGGTTCGACCTTGCCGAACCCCTTGACGGTCCAAGCGTAAAGGCCTTCCAGAAAGCGGCGCAGGAAATTGGCTGCTACATCCTGCTAACATTTTATGAGCGCGGTGCGGTGAAGGGTGAATTTTACAACAGCCTGGCGGTCATTGACCCACGTGGAGAACTGGTGCCCGGTATTTTACCTGATGGTCGACAGGTTCGTTGCTATCGCAAAAACCATATTCCCAATCAGTATAGTTATTCACCCGGATTGAATGAACGATACTACTTTAAGGGCGGACCGGGACTTCCGGTGTTCGATACGGATCACGGTCGTATTGGTTGTCTTATTTGTTATGAACGTTCATTCCCCGAAGCCTGGCGTGTGCTGGCATTGCATGGCGCAGAAATCGTCTTCGTGCCAACCGCCGCATGGGGCGCATACCGGGCCGACAGTTGGGGCTTCGAATTAAGAACAGCCGCTGTTCAGAATGGTGTTTTTGTTGTCGCACCCAATAAAGGCGGCGTTGAAGTTACAGAAGGTGACCGGCCGTTCTATGGCAAGAGCGTCGTCTTCAGTCCGATGGGTGATTTACTGGCTGATGGCCCAGAAAAGGAAGGGCCCGCGACGTTCTTCGCCACGCTGGATATCTCGGAAGTCTATCGTCATGGCAAGCGCTACACGTTCTTCAGGGATCGCAGACCCGAACTTTATGGCTCTTTGGGCGATGTCTCACGAAATGTCTATTAAGGGATAAGGATATGGACGTAGGAGTTTTCCTTGGTACTCAGCATCCCGGTGAAGCCGATATGCGCCAGGAGTTCGAAAATCATCTGGAACAGACACGAGCAATTCGTGATGCGGGATTCGATGCCTTATGGTTGGCGCAGCATTATCTGACCCATCCCGATCAGTTTTTCCAGACGACACCTTTGCTGGCGCGGCTGGCAGCCGAAACCGGTGATATGAAGGTTGGCACCAACATCCTCGTTTTGCCGCTGCATAACATCGTTGATATTGCCGAACAATATGCGACCCTGGATATCATAACCGGTGGTCGCCTGATTGTCGGGGTCGCCTTGGGCTACCGCGAAAAAGAATATGAAAACTTCGGCGTCGTAAAGAAAACCCGTGGGCGTCTGTTCAGTGAACAGGTCGATGCCCTGAAATTGTTATGGGAACAGGACGATGCCTGCTTCGAGGGTGAGTTCATCAATTTTGAAGGACTTTCGATCAGGCCCAAATCACTTCAAAAACCACGTCCTCCGCTTTGGATCGGTGCTGCGGCCAACCCCGGTATCAAACGGGCTGCCCTTAAGGGGGATGCCTGGATCGCAACGTCGATGACGACCATCAGCGCGATCAAGGAACAGGCTGATTATTATCGTCAGGTGCGCAAGGAAGCGGGCCTTGAGCCGAACAAGGGTTTCACCAAGTGTGTCGAGCTTTACGTCGCTGAAACTAGGGAGAAGGCCTTCGAGGAAGGTGCCCCGTATTTAGCTCACAAATACAAAGCCTACTATTCCTGGGGGATGGGCAAGAACGTGCCGGGTGAATCCGGCGAGGATTTATCCATGGAGGAATTAGTGAAAGATCGCTTCGTGATCGGCTCACCAGAGGATTGCATCAAAGGTTGTCAGGCGCACAGGGACGAGCTGGGCTGCGACCACCTGCTCGTGCGTATGAACTTTCCAGGGATACCCCAACAGCACGTCATGAAGGCAATCCGTTTGTTCGGCGAGGAAGTTCTGCCGCACATCCGCTAAATGTAAGTTTTGGGAAAAAAATCGGAATTGGAAATTCCTGACAAAAATCGCCGGATTGAAAAATTTATCTTACTTTGTAGTGGAAACCTGACCGATGGATAAGTCCATGTCCCTTCCTGAAGCCGCCAGCGTCGTTGTCATTGGTGGCGGTGTAATGGGTTGCAGCGTGCTTTATCACCTTGCCAAAATGGGTGTGAAGGATGTTGTTCTGTTGGAACGCAAACAATTGACCTGCGGCACGACTTGGCATTCCGCCGCCCAGGTGCGTCAGTTGCGCTCGTCAAATAACATGACCGAACTTATCAAATATTCGACCGAACTGTATGCAGGGTTGGAAGCGGAAACAGGTCAGTCAACTGGTTGGATAAAAACTGGCAGCCTAGTGCTGGCCACAAATGAAGATCGCTTTACATTCATCAAACGCCAAGCCTCACTGGCCAAACTTTTCAATGTTGAAACCCACATCATTGACCAAAGCGAAGCGGCTGAAATGTGGCCGATGATGAATGCCGATGATGTTGTTGGCGCCATTTATTCCCCTGACGACGGGCGCGTGAACCCGTCCGATTTATGTGTAGCCTTAATCAAGGGTGCTAAAGCGAACGGCGCCCGGGTTTTTGAAGACAGCGAAGTCACCGGATTCGATATTGAAAATGGTCGGGTTGCCGCTGTGCGCACCGAACATGGCGACATTAAATGTGAAAAAGTGGTCAATTGCGCCGGGTTATGGGGGCGGCGCATCGGGGAAATGGCCGGTGTCACTGTGCCCTTGTACGCATGTGAACATTTCTACCTTCTTACCAAAGCAATTAAGGGTATGGGGGCGCACTTGCCAACATTGGCTGATCACGACAATTATCTGTATATGCGTGACGAAGTTGGCGGGCTGTTGGCGGGTTGTTTCGAGCCCAACGCCAAGGGTATTGCCCTGGATAAACTACCCCACGATTTTGCCTTCGATCTTTTGAACGAAGATTGGGATCATTTCGAGCCGATGATGATTAACGCGCTCCATCGCATTCCGGCGTTGGAAACGGCGGAAGTACGGATGCTTTTGAATGGCCCGGAAAGTTTTACGCCTGATGGAAACTTTTTGATTGGCGAAGCGCCTGAAGTAGGCGGTTTCTTCGTTGGTTGCGGGATGAATTCGGTTGGTATTGCAGCAGGCGGCGGCATGGGAAAAGCCCTGGCGCAATGGGTTGTCGCCGATGAAGCGCCCATGGATCTTTGGTCTGTCGATATTCGCCGCTTCGCCCGCTTCAGCGCTAATGAGCGTATGTTGAGTAAACGGGTGCCCGAAATGATGGGCCTGCATTATGTTGTTGGATATCCCGGCCGCGAACTGGAATCGGCCAGGGGCGTCCGCCGCAGTGCCTTACACGACCGCTTGGCCCAAAGTGGGGCGCAATTCGGTCTTCGCATGGGCTGGGAACGTGCCGATTGGTTTGCCGAAGATGGCGACCCCGTGCCGCCACCCCTGAAATATGGTGAGCCAGGATGGCATGATGCAGTTGGGCGAGAGTGTTTTGCCGCCCGGAACGGCGTTGCCCTCTTCGATCAATCATCTTTTGCAAAATTACTGTTACAGGGGCCAGATGCCGAGGCCGTCCTGCAGCGCTTGTGTGCCAATAACGTCGCAGTAGAACCGGGTCAAGTCGTCTATACGGCGATGCTCAATGATCGTGGTGGAATGGAAAGTGATTTCACGGCATTTCGTTTGGCCGGTGATCGCTACATGCTGATCACAGGGTCAAGCCAACCCGTCAGAGATAAAAACTGGATCGAGAAAAACTTGCTGGATGGTGAATTCGTGACCCTTACCGACATCACATCGTCATTGGCCGTGCTCAGTATCATGGGGCCCAAGTCACGAACTTTGCTGCAGCGCCTGACAGACACAGATATGGGAAATGATACTTTCCCCATGTTCACCAGCCGTGAAATCAGCTTGGGATACGCCACCGTTCGGGCCGCACGATTGTCCTATGTCGGCGAACTGGGTTGGGAACTATATGTTCCGGTCGAGATGGCGGCTGGCCTATATGATGAACTGATGGCCGCAGGCGAGGACTTAGGGTTACGCAATGCCGGGATGTTGGCGCTTGGGTCTCTCAGGGTAGAAAAAGGTTACCGGTCCTGGGGTCATGACATTACCCCCGACGAAACCCCATTGGAAGCCGGTCTTGGTTTCGCAGTAAAACTGAAAACCGATATTGCTTTCAAGGGTCGACAGGCGATAGAAGAACAAAAACAAGAAGGCCTAAACCAGCGGTTGGTTCACTTCAAGGTTGTTGACCCTTCCCTGCACCTGCTTGGTCATGAGCCAATCCTTCAACATGATAAAGTAATCGGACAAGTCACATCTGCAGCCTACAGCCACACTCTTGGGGCCTGTGCGGCAATGGGATATATCCAGCTGAATGGAAAAAATCCGGGGCAAATCATCGGGGAGGGCAATTTCAAGATAGAATATGCCGCAAAGACTTACCCTGCGGAAGCCGCGCTAGAACCACTATTTGACCCTAAAGGCGAACATATTCGGTGCTGAAGGTATCGGATCTATCCTGCGACAGTTGAAGACGTGATGCGAAGTTGTTCCGACTTAATCTAACACCGCTCCCTTAGCATCATCAAAATCTTAAATTATTCGACCCGTAACTCAATAAAATTGCCCATCTATTATATTTTCCTTGCCAAAGTGATATTGCCTTTCGGCTGCACGAACAAACTGGAGCTCTTTTTATGCCCGCAAAGCTGCAAAAAAACACCGCCAAAAAGAAGGTGCCTAGTCCGGCGCGAACAAAAAAAGTCGTTACGCGTTATAAACGTCTGTTGAAAGAGGCGGCAAGCCCTCACGAATGGGCTTTTGCCTGGCGCACCGAAATTAATCGTGGTGGTTTTCGGGCAGTCGACTTCCTCGCTGAAATGGTCATCGATATTAACAAATGCATTGGTTGCGCAGCCTGTGTCACCATTTGCCCGACTGACGTTTTTGATTATGCCGACGAGCGCCCGGTAAATGCCCGACCGGACAAATGTGTTTACTGCATCCTCTGTGCCGAAGTCTGCCCAGTCTTGCGCCCAACCGATTCCGGGTTGTCCAATGATCTGGGTCTCCTTAAGCCGGTCAAAAATGACGGCTATGGCCCTTATGCTTACGGAGTTTATGCACGGGCAACCGACCCCGAATTTCTTGAGAAAGGCCAGGACGGAGGCATGGTTTCAGCTCTCCTTATCCATGGCTTGGAAAAGGGTGACCTGGGTGGCGCCGTGCTTGGCGATGTGCTCGAAGATAATATCCAAATCGGGCGCCATACCTTGGCAAAAAACCGGAAGTCGGTCCTGGCTTGTGCTGGTTCACGTTACACCTATTCCCCCAATACGATGGCCCTTCAGGAAGCGGTCAGAGACAATGTAAAACCGGTGGCCGTTGTTGGCGTGCCTTGCCAGGTGAGCGGTGTCCGTATGCAACAGAACGCCAAGGTTTGGCTCGGCGGGAAGAAATGGTATCGCGATAATATTTCGCTGGTGATCGGCCTTTTTTGCTCAGAGGCATTTACGCACGAAAGTATTGATAAGCTTGGCGAGATGCTTGATGTAGATCCTAAACGTATCAAGAATATCAATATTAAAGGCAAGGTGGTGATTACCCTTGATGATGGAGAAGTCCGCACTGCGTCCTTGAAACAATATCGTGCGTTTGCGCGCCCCGCCTGCCTCTATTGTCTCGACTACAGCGTTGAGAATGCCGATATCTGCGCGGGGGGTATTGGACTTGATGCCTGGACATACACTCTCGTTCGTACCAAGGCAGGCCACGAGGCATTTCAGGCGGCAATCGATGACGGTTGGATTGAAACCCGTCCTCTCGCGGACGATCCAAATGGTGAATTCCTTCTGAAAAAGCTGTCCTCAAACAAGAAAAAAAACCGCCCTGAACCTGCGCTAATGCCTAGCTTGGCTGAACGAGAGGCGCTCGGACATATTGACCCAAAGACATTCTATACCAGCGGCCCTGGCGCGCCACCCAAGGATGACGAACCAACGGGGGGGGTGACTTAACTTGATCTGAAGGATGAAATTGACAACCAAACAGTGTCAAGCTAACTGCGCAGGCGCAGTCAGAGTACGGTAAACTCTACTTCCGCAACCTCACACCCCCAACCTCCACGCCCTTTTTTGCTGATTTATTGTCGTAAATGAAACACCGCCGTTTTTGCTTGCGGGGTAAAGCATAATCCCGGATATAATCCCGGTGACATTTTAATTTTTAAGAATTTCAAAGCGAGGGCATGATCATGGCAAAGGCCAGCAACGACCAGCATTCCAACCCGAAAAGCGATATTGAAATTGCCCAGGGTGCAACCATGCTTCCCATAACGAAAGTCGCGGCTGACAAGCTGGGTATCGGGCATGAGCATCTGGAGCCTTACGGCCAGTACAAGGCAAAATTGTCGCTGGATTACATTGATTCCTTAAACAAGAAAAAGGACGGCAAGCTGATCCTGGTGACGGCCATTTCCCCGACCACGGCCGGGGAAGGCAAGACGACAACAACCGTTGGCCTGGGGGACGGTCTGAACCGCATTGGTAAAAGGGCGATCATGTGCCTGCGTGAGCCAAGCCTTGGCCCCTGTTTTGGCATGAAGGGCGGCGCCGCTGGCGGCGGTTTCGCCCAGGTCGTTCCCATGGAAGATATCAATCTTCATTTTACCGGTGATTTCCACGCCATAGGCGCCGCCAACAACCTGCTGGCGGCGATGATTGACAATCACGTCTATTGGCACGAAAACGACAAAACACTGCTTGATAACCGGCGTATCACCTGGCGTCGCGCCGTCGACATGAACGACCGCTCGCTGCGCGATATCGTCACCTCGCTGGGTGGCGTCGCTAACGGTGCGCCCCGCCAGGGCGGCTTCGACATCACGGTGGCTTCCGAAGTGATGGCAATTTTATGCCTGTCCAAGGACCTGACCGACCTGCAGCGCCGTCTTGGTAATATCATCGTCGGCTATTCGCGGGAACGTAAACCCGTTACCGCTAAGGATTTGAAGGCGTCAGGGGCGATGTCGGCACTGCTCAAGGATGCCATCAAGCCGAACCTGGTGCAAACCATGGAAAACAACCCGGCATTCATTCACGGCGGGCCGTTCGCCAACATCGCCCATGGCTGTAACACCATCATGGCGACACAGACGGCCTTGAAACTGGGTGAGTACGTGGTCACAGAGGCGGGCTTCGGTGCCGATCTGGGAGCCGAGAAATTCTTCGATATCAAATGCCGCAAGGCCGGCCTGAAGCCTGATCTTGTCGTTCTGGTGGCAACCATAAGGGCCTTGAAGATGCACGGCGGCGTTAAGAAAACAGATCTGAAGGCGGAAAATTTGGAAGCCCTGGAGGCAGGCTTCGTCAATTTGGAAAGGCACGTCTCGAATATTTCGCACTTCGGCATGAAAACCGTTGTCGCCATCAATAAATTTTCCTCTGACACGGCGGCGGAAGTTGAAATGGTCAAACAGAAATGCGCCGAACTGGGAGTCGAAGCCGTCGAATCCGATCACTGGGGCAACGGTGGCGCCGGGGCCGAAGATCTGGCCCGGGCGGTTGTCGCCAAAATCGAGAAGGCGGAATCAAATTTCCATCCCCTGTATCCCGATGAAATGACCCTGTGGAACAAAATTCGCACCATCGCCACGTCCCTTTACGGGGCCGAAGACATCATCGCCGACAAGAAAATTCGCGAACAGATCAATGGTCTGCAAAAGGATTACGGGCATTTCCCGATCTGTATCGCCAAGACCCAATACAGTTTTTCGACCGATCCCGATTTATATGGCGCGCCAACCGGCCACGCTGTGCCAATCCGCGAGGTTCGGCTTTCGGGCGGGGCGGAATTCCTGGTCGTCGTCTGCGGCGATATCATGACCATGCCGGGCTTGCCACGTGTTCCCGCAGCGACCAACATTCACATCGACAAGGATGGCCTTATCGCCGGACTTTTCTAGTTCCCGAACAACCCGCCCAGGCTTTTGCCGATGCTTTCAAGCGGGTTGTCGCTTTTCTTTTCGGTTGGCGCGGGTGGGGGCGCACTGCCTGACTGGGATTTAGGGGCTTCGGCAGTTTTCATAGCGCCCGGGACAACCTTCTTTCCGGCAAGGGCAGGGGTGCAGTAGTCGGTGTTGTCGGTTTGGGCAACGGTCTCCTTGGCTACTTTTTCGACCAGCAGGGATAATCCCAGGGTGGCGATAGCAGCCCCTGTGCGGGCCGCTCCGGCGACCACATTGCCGGCAGCCCCTGCCATGTCCACATGCCAGTCGGGTTTGGCGAAGGTGCCGGAAATATCAACCGGAACCATGGCCACCGTCGCCAGATTGGCTTTCTTTGAACGTGGATCAACGCGCAGTTTCAGGGTTTCATTAGCCAGATTGGCGCTGCCTGAACCGATAACGGAAATACCACCGGTTTCAAAAACAATGGCGTGTGCGCCAGCCATTCCCTTGTTGATGTTGAACTGAACCACAGCACAACGGATCGCCTTGTCGTCCTGGCTGTCAAAAACATTGAGCATGTCGGTGGAGATAATGTTGAGCGCACCGCTCTCAAGCCTGCCATCCTTGACCTGAACACGGGTTTTGCCGTTCAGACCGGCCATCAATTGACGGACCGACAGGCCGGAACCGGAAACATCGACATTCACATCAACCTTGCCCGTGGCCATGTCGCCAAGGCCCTGCTGGACAAGGATTTGCCCGTAGTCGATCTGTTTGCCACTGATTTTTGCTTTCAGGGCCGCCGTTGCCCGGGAGGCATCGAGCAGCACGTTGGCGTTAATCCTGCCACCGGCAACAACCGCGCCCAAGGGGTCAACACTCAGGCGGCCGTTCTTCAAGCTCAATTTTAGCGTGACGTTGGTGATATCCATGCCCTGAACGATCACCTTGGCGGCATCGAAGGCGACTTTCGCATCTGCGGCCTTAAGGCCATCCAGCGGCAACGGATCGCCCGGGAAAACCCTTCCGTCACTGGCTTTTGTCGGTGCAGGCGCCGCCGGTTTGTCTGATTTGGGCAGCAGTTCATCAAGATTCAGGGTATCGGTTTTTAGCGCCACATCGACAGCCGGGCGGGCACCGCCCAGATCAGCCGCAACCCTGCCTGTCAGCGCAAGCGGACCAAGGGAAAGGTCAAGGTCAGCCAGGGAAATTTTAGTCGGTCCATCCAGTTTCAGCTGTGAGTTGATTTTGAAGGCTCCCTTTATGGGCAGGTCCATGCCCTTAAGGCTGGGTTCCAGCGCCGCCGCTGCGGCCAGGGTTTCATCGAGAGAACCACCGCTGACGCTTAGTTTCAGATCGGCCATGGGTGCGCCATCCGGTGCGCCAAGTTTGCCTTCAAGGCCAATGGCGACTTTAAGGGCGGCAATGTCGAGCTTGACCGGGAACATACCGCCACCACCGATGGCGCCAATGGAACCCAGCTGACCGTCGACGCTAAAGGCCTGATTGTTGATATTTCCTTTAACCATCAGATCGCGGGGGGCGCTCAAACCGCCCGATTTCAAATCGACGGTGTCCAGCTTAAGGGCGTATTGCTGTCCTGCCTGGGCGTCCTTGTAGGTAACGGTGACATCTTTAATGCTGACGCTGTTTACCACCGGCAAAACAACGTCGCCCTCACTTGGGGCCGTCGGGGCTTTTGTCGCCGGCGCTCCGAAATCCCAGTTGGCTTTGCCGGACTTGTCCTTTTCCGCCAAAAGCTCAACCCCTTGCAGGGTCACCTGATTGATTTTTATTTCACCCGACAGCAGTGGCATCAGCGACATTTCGGCGGCGAAATGCTTGATCGAAACCATGTTGGGACTTGATCCCCAGGGGGCGTTGGCAAAGCTGACGCCATCGACAGAAATACTGGGAGTCAGCGAAATGGAAAGGTCCAGATCCCCGGCGATGGTCAAATCACGCCCGGTCGCGGCCTTGGCCTGTTCGGCAATCACACCCTTGTATTGATTGAAATCGATTGATTTGATGATGGCGACCCCGGCGATGACGAGGGCGATTAACAACACGCCAATGGCGGATAAGATCTTTATGGCCTTGCTCATGGGGGTCCTCCGAACATTTTTTTTATTTCACAATTATTATAGGCCCGAAATGTAGGGGAATCCACATGCCGGATTCAGGGCGTGTAGCTAATCCTGTAAATCACCCCCTGCCGGTCATCGGAAATCAGCAGGGAACCGTCAGGCAATTCATTGATATCGACCGGCCGTCCCCATGCTAGCAACCCTTCGGTGAAAGGCTCCCACGATTGGGCCCGGCCCTTTTCATCAAAGCGCACCCGGGCCACCCGGTAGCCATCTGGAATGGACCTGTTCCATGATCCGTGATGGGCGACGAAGGCATCACCGCGCATGTCCGCTGGAAACATCCCGCCTTTGTAGAAGTGCAAACCCAATGGTGCGACATGGGCGCTAAAGGTTAAATCCGGCTGGACGGCGCTCGCCGGGGGGGCTTGGTTGGAAAATTCATCGGTGCGGGCATCACCGCCACCGAAAAACGGATAACCGAAGTGAAGGCCTGCTTTCTCTGCCCGGTTCAATTCTTCGGGGGGCAGGTCGTCACCCATTTGATCCGCACCATTGTCGGTGAAATGAAGGGCTCCGCTTAGGGGGTGAAAATCCATGCCGACTGAATTGCGAATACCGCGTGCGAAAATGGCCGGGTCTGAGCCATCGGGGTTCATGCGGATAATGACTCCCTGATTGCCTTCAGGCATGCAGATATTACAGGGCGAACCGGCGCTCACATAAAGCTTGCCATCGGGACCGAAGGCAAGGTCACGGCGACCATGCCAGCCACTATCGGTCAGGTCGTCGAAAATAGTTTCTGGGCGGGCTTTGCTGAGCGCTTGCAGGCTGTCGCCCCGGTAGCGGCTGATCCGGTGCTGCTCGCCCACATACAAATAACCATCCCGCCAGGCGACCCCGTGGGGAACCGTGAGACCGGCCTTTAAAAGCAGGGTCTTGCCGGCTTTTTCACCGGCAAAGGGAATGCCGTAGACGGCGTGATCCGTGGAACCGGCAAAAACCGTCTTTAGTTCAGTTGAAACCGTGATCGCACGGACACCGGGGGCGCTTGCGAATATTTCAATGGAGAATCCCGGTGGCAGGCGAACCTCGCTCAAGCGATCATTTGTACCTGCGCAAGCCGTCGAACTGATGAGCGCCAGGCCAAACAAGCCACCAATCAATCTTTGCAGGAATTTACCACCCATAATCATTAACCTTGGTATTATCACCCATTCGGATAAAAATGATCTGATTCCAGAAAAAATATAAAGGATTACGGGTTGAACCGGAAGCTAAGACGCCAACAAGCAAAAATGAACAAGAAGGCCGGGGGTGCGGATAGCCAGGAGGTCGCGCGGCTGCTTGAACAGGGGTTCGGACAGCATCAAACGGGAAACCTGGACGAGGCTGAAGACCTGTACCATAAAATTCTCGAGCTTGATCCGGGTCATGCCGAAGCAAACCATCTGCTCGGCGTCATCGCCCTTGATAAGGCCGATTACCCGACAGCCTGCACGTTGATGGAAAAGGCTGTCCTGACAAACCCCAAGCATTTCATTGCCCATAATAATCTGGGCAACGCCCGCACGGCCCTGGGCGATCTTGGTCAAGCTGGGAAATGTTACCGCAAGGCGCTGAAATTCAAGCCCGATTATGCCATGGCTCACAACAACCTGGGCAATGTGTTGAAACAGACGGAGGACTATGTGGAGGCAGAAAAGCATTACCTCCGCGCGGTCTCTCTGGATGGCGACTATAGCGAGGCCCTGTCGGGTCTTGGTGCTGTGCAGCTGGAATTAGGCAAGGTAGAGGAAGCCGAACAAAACTGCCTTCGCGCCCTGCAGATCAATCCTGATTTTGGCGAGGCACACAGCAATCTGGGTAACGTGCTGGCGGAAAAGGGCGCTTATACAGAAGCGATAAGCCATCATCGCCGCGCTGTTGATTTTAGCCCGGGGAATGCCGGGGTCCTGAACGATCTGGGTAATGTCCTCAAAGACAGCCAGCAATTCGAGGAAGCCCGCGACATCTACAGCCAGGCCATCGCCATCGATCCGGAAGACGCCAAAGCCAACTATAACCTGGCCATGGCCCACATGACCGATGGCGACCTGCTTGAGGGCTTCAAGGGTTTTGAGTGGCGCTGGAAAGTAGCGGGCATGGTCGAAAACCGCGATTTCCCCGGCGAAGAATGGAACGGTGAACCGTTGGACGGACGCACCATCCTTATTCATGCCGAACAGGGATTGGGTGACAGCATCCAGTTTTGCCGCTATCTGCCGTTGCTGGTAGCAAGCGGTGCCAAGGTGGTGTTCGAGTGCCAACCGGCGCTGGTTGATCTTGTTTCAAACATGGGCGAGAACATCACCGTCTTCGCCCACGGCGAAACACCGCCTCCCTATGATCTGATCCACGCGCCCTTGCTAAGCCTGCCGCGGCTTCTTGGCACGACCCTGCAAACGGTTCCAGCGGATCATCCCTACCTTCAGGCGGACGCGACTTTAAGCGCCGGGTGGGAAGGGCGCTTAAGCCAGTATAGTGGCCCGAAAATCGGCCTGATCTGGCGCGGCGGTGCGGCCCACCTGAACGATCGCAACCGTTCGGCCCCGTTAGCCCTGTTCGATTCCTGTTTAAATGTGCCGGGGGTTAACTTTTTTAGCCTTCAAAAAGATCGCCCGAAAGAAGACAATAATCTGCCCGAGCGGTTTATCGATCTGGGTAAGGATTTTGACAGTTTTTCTGACACGGCGGCGGCCCTGAAAAATCTCGATCTGGTGATTTCCGTCGATACCGCCGTCGCCCATTTGGCGGGTGCCGTCGGCTCACCGGTGTGGACGCTGCTGGCTTACCCCAGCGACTGGCGCTGGTTGGTGGAACGCGAGGACACGCCCTGGTATCCGACCATGCGGCTGATGCGAAAAGAAGCAGGACAAGATTGGCAGGCCCTTTTGGAGAGGGTCGCAACAGACATTAAAAACATGGAATGGACTTGAAACCATGACCGATAAAATTGACCAAGCGGCACTCGACTACCACGAATACCCAAAGCCCGGAAAGCTTGAGGTCGTTGCCACCAAACCACTGGCAACCCAGCGCGACCTAGCCCTTGCCTATTCCCCGGGAGTCGCTGCGGCGTGCCGGGAAATTGTCGAAAACCCGGCCGATGTCTCCCGCTATACGGCTCGTGGAAATCTGGTTGGCGTTATCAGCAACGGCACCGCCGTGCTGGGGCTCGGGGCGATTGGTCCACTCGCCTCCAAGCCGGTAATGGAAGGCAAGGCGGTGCTGTTCAAGAAATTCGCCGGCATCGATGTTTTTGATATCGAAATTGACGAGACCGACCCCCAGAAGATGATCGACATCATCGCCAGTCTGGAGCCGACTTTCGGGGCGATCAATCTTGAAGATATCAAAGCGCCTGAATGTTTCACCGTCGAGACCGAACTGCGCAAGCGCATGAACATTCCGGTTTTTCACGACGATCAACATGGAACCGCCATTGTTTCGGGCGCCGCCATCTTTAACGGCCTGCGCGTTGTCGGTAAGGAATTCGCCGATGTGAAACTGGTTTCGACCGGTGGCGGGGCCGCCGGTATCGCCTGTCTTAACTTGCTTGTGTCCATGGGCCTCAAGCCTGAAAACATCACCCTGGTTGACCGCATCGGCGTTGTTTACAAGGGTCGCAAAAAGGAAATGGATCCGCAGAAAGACCGCTACGCCATTGAGACCAAGGCGCGCACCCTTGATGACGTTATCGACGGGGCAGATATTTTCCTTGGCCTTTCCGCACCCGGCGTGCTGACCAAGGATATGGTCGGGCGGATGGCTGACAAACCCATCATCATGGCGCTTGCCAACCCGGAACCGGAAATCACCCCCGATGACGTGAAAGCCGTCAGGTCGGACGCGGTCATCGCCACCGGCCGTTCGGACTTCCCCAACCAGGTCAACAACGTGTTGTGCTTCCCGTTTATTTTCCGCGGTGCGCTCGATGTCGGGGCGACGACCATTAACGAGGAAATGAAAGTCGCCTGCGTCAAGGCGATCGCCAATCTGGCCATGGCGGAATCATCGGACGTTGTCGCCAGCGCCTATAGCGGCGAGGATTTGATGTTCGGCCCCGAATACCTGATCCCCAAACCCTTTGACCCGCGACTGATCATCGAAATCGCCCCGGCCATCGCAAAGGCGGCCATGGACAGCGGCGTCGCGACCCGGCCAATTGAGGATTTCGACGCATACTATGAAAAACTCAACCGCTTCGTTTTCCGTTCCGGCATGTTGATGAAGCCGGTGTTCGAGCGGGCCAAGCGCCATCCCAAACGTCTGGTCTATACCGAAGGCGAAAGCAGGCGTGTGCTGCGCGCCGTACAGGTCGTCGTCGACGAAGGACTGGCCCGACCGATCCTGATCGGCAGGCCCGATGTCATCGACAGCCGTATCGAGAAGCTGGGTCTTAGGCTGAAAGCGGAGCGGGACTTTGATCTTTGTAACCCGGAAGCTGATCCGCGCTACGAGGACTATTGGCGGACTTTCCATAAAATCATGGAGCGAAAGGGCGTCTCGCCCGATGCGGCGCGGACCATTGTTCGCACCAACACCACCGTCATCGCCGCCCTGATGGTTTACCGGGGCGAGGCCGACACCATGATCTGTGGCACCTACGGCCAGTACACCTGGCATTTGGAATACATTCTTAATGTGCTGGGGCTGGCCGAAGGGGTGCAGGATGTTTCGGCCCTCAGCACGCTTATTCTGCCGAGCGGCACCTTCTTCTTCTGCGACACCCATATCACCCGCGATCCCAACGTCGATGAACTGGTGGAAATGACCGAAATGGCCTGCGACGGCGTCAAACGTTTTGGCGAAGTGCCCAAGGTGGCGCTGTTGTCCCATTCCAACTTTGGTTCCGCTCGCTCCAAATCGGCCGAAAAAATGGCAGAGGCGGCGAGAATCCTGCGCGAGAAGCTGCCTGATCTGGAAATCGAAGGCGAAATGCATGCCGACAGCGCTTTAAACGAGGAATTGCGGCTGCGCATCTTTCCGGGCAGCCGCCTGACCGGTCAGGCCAACCTGCTGATCTTCCCAACCCTGGACGCCGCCAACGCCGCCTTCAATCTGGTCAAGGCGCTGGGCAAGGGCATCTCGGTCGGCCCGATTCTGCTGGGTGCGGCCAAACCGGTGCACATCCTGACCCCGTCAGTAACGGTCCGCGGCATCGTCAACATGAGCGCGGTAGCCGTGGTTGACGCGCATATTGCGAGTAAGGAAGCGGAGGAGGGTTAGGGGGGCAACACACCCACCAATCTCATCGACAAATACAACGTCACCCCGGACTTGATCCGGGGTCCAGTTTTTTTTTAACGTTGAGTGTTACTGGGATTACAGCGTTTTCCCGAAATTAGTTTCATCATAATTCGCTAGTCAAGCGAGCTTTGTTTATGAGCGAGGACTCCTAATCCAACGTCATGTCTAGTGAATTATTTTTAATGTTCACCTTAGGTTCTTATTAACAGTATCCGTTGATGCATGATATATTTGATGAACAGTACGACTCGCTTTGCATAAAAGGCAAATCAAACTCTCCACAGCTTGTGAATAAATTCAGGCTGGAGAGGAGGTCAGCGTGGGTTGTATAATTTGAGATAGATTCGTGACGTAGCTCAAATGGATAGAGCACCCGCTTTCGACGTCTCGTAGTTCCTATGCAGTTCTACTTTAGGGGCGGGAGGTTGCAGGTTCAAGTCCTGTCGTTGCGCCCATTTTTCCCCTAATGCTTCAGTTCCATCATTGTTGATCTATTTGCTGGCGCTGGAGGGCTCACCATATAAGGAAATTAAATGTCTCAATGGCAAACAGTAGTCGCTATCTATGCTGCCATC
Organism: Rhodospirillaceae bacterium; assembly: GCA_018662005.1. NCBI lineage: Bacteria > Pseudomonadati > Pseudomonadota > Alphaproteobacteria > Rhodospirillales > Rhodospirillaceae > Rhodospirillaceae bacterium. The sequence goes on from JABJHA010000013.1 coordinate 31,386, forward strand.
GTTGCAACTGGTGCCCTTGCCCTTGAGGTCCGTCGATGGGTTGAGGGGAGAGCGAGGGTTTTTGTCTCTGTTTCACCAGGAATGATTCTGGCTGGAAATGGAGAAATAAATGAAGACAAAAGGTATCTAGTCGTAACAGCGGTCAATCGTGGGAGCTTACCGACAACAGTCACACACATGGTTTTGCTTGAATACAAATCCTTTTGGCACCGATGGCGTGAAAAATCCAGTAGCGCTGCATTGGTTACAAATCCGGTGCTTTCTGGATATCCTCAAAACCTTCCCAGAGAGCTACCTCCGGGTAGCGAGTGGAAAGGTATTGGTAACCATGATAAAAGTCTTGAGGAATGGATAGCGACAGGAAAGCTATACGCAGGAGTCTACTGCACCCACTCGGACCGCCCAATTCTGGAAAAGGTTCGAAAAGCAACAATTAAGGAAAATGTTTCCTAACAAACCTTAGGAACATGAATAAGAGTTGCGGTGAAACCTAAACAAATACCGCCCCCACTTCTCTGTCATTCCGGACTTGATCCGGAATCCAGTTCTTCACTTTTCATAAAAGCTTATAGAGCCACCGTAATTGTGACTTGATCTACGGTGATACCATAAGCCTCGGCCACTTCAGCTTTAGCATTTGCAACAACTTCCGCAGGAACTTTAATTTCCGCATTGGCTAGTCCCTCAGTTGTGGCAACTCCTCTTCGCTTCAAATCAATAGTATCTATGTGATATTTCTCCCACTTTTCGCCTACATAGGCGCACGCGAGATTTTCTTTGACAGGGCGAAAATAACACACGCGCATATCATTACCTTTTGTGTCCGGGTGGGCTTTAACCCAGATCGCATGTGCCTTCTGGTAATGATTCACAACATCAATTTTGGGAACATCATAGAGTTCAATCTTGTGTGAGTTAAGCATGAGCATGGCACATAAAACGCGAGAAACATCATCTCCCATACCTATCAACTCGGCATCGGCGTCGAAGCCTCTTGCCGAGGTTATCATTGACCCTCTTATCGATGCCTTGAGGTTTGCGTATTCGCCGTTTGGCAGTTCAACCACCCAACGCTGACCTGAGCCAATTCTAACAAGGGGAGTGCCTTTATCAGTAAAATAATCAAAAACGGCATCACGAAGATTTTGAGTTTTGTATTTCATCTTATGCCTCCGTAGGAATTGTATACTTGTTTTAATTCTTGCAAAAAATTCACTAGTTGTCAATTACCCATTTAAATTATAGTGAATGAGTAAATGATGGGTAAATTACATGTGTTATCAAAAATGATGCCAGAATCAAGAACTGGATTTCGGATCAAGTCCGGAATGACGACAGTTTGCAAAAATTCGGAATGACGAAAGTTGTTAGCAGGTTGTATGGTTTTGCCGGGAAGGCAGCGAGAGGATTGGGTGTCGCGTTTTGGATGCCCCCTAAACAACACCCCCAGCCGCAAAGCCCGACGCCCAGGCCCATTGGAAGTTGAAGCCGCCCAAGTGGCCGGTTACGTCTGTGACTTCGCCGATGAAGTACAGGCCTTCGACTTTTTTGGCCTCGAAGGTTTTTGATGACAGCTCTTTGGTATCGACGCCGCCGACGGTGACTTCGGCGGTGCGGTAGCCTTCACTGCCTTTTGGCTTCACCCGCCAGTCATTGATGGTTTGGGCCAGCCTCGCCAGTTTTTTGTCAGGGATATCGGCGAGGCGTTGTTGCTGGTCATAATCTCCGCTCATTGCGCGGGCCAGGCGTTTGGGCAGGATGTCGGCCAGCACGCTGGTCGGGGCCTGTTTGGGTTGGCTCTGTTTGGCGTCTTTAAGATACGCGAACACATCGACGCCCGGGGCAAGGTCTATGGCGATTTCCTGACCTTTCAACCAGTAGGAGGAGATTTGCAGGATCGCCGGGCCGCTGAGGCCCCGGTGGGTGAACAGCAGCGCTTCCTTGAAGCGAACCTTGCCGCAACTGACCTCCACGTCTTGCGAGACACCGGCCAGTTTTTTCATGGCCTGGCAGAGATCATCATCAAAAGTCAGGCCGACCAGACCGGCACGGGGCTGAATGACGCCCAGGCCAAATTGGCGGGCGATTTCGTAACCAAAACCGGTTGCGCCTATTTTCGGAATGCTGGGGCCGCCGCAAGCGACCACCAGCGAGGCGCACCCGTAAGCGCCACGATCCGTATCAAGATGAAATCCGTCTGCTTTTTTGGTGACGCCGCCGATGGAGGTGGCGCTCTGGATGGTGACACCGGCTTCGTCCGATTCGGCCAGCAACATGTCGATGATTTGTGTCGCGGAGCCATCACAGAAAAGTTGGCCCAGGGTTTTCTCGTGCCAGGCGATGCCGTGCGCATCAACCAGCGCGATAAAGTCTGCGGGGGTATAGCGGCTGAGAGCGGAAACACAAAAGTGCTGGTTTTCAGAGAGGAAATTTTCAGGACCCACATGCATATTGGTGAAGTTGCAGCGGCCGCCACCGGAAATACGGATTTTCTCGGCCACTTTTTGGGCGTGGTCGAGCACCAGCACATTGCGTCCGCGTTTTCCCGCTTCCACGGCGCACATCAGGCCCGCGGCCCCAGCGCCGATGATAATGACGTCATACTTTTTCAAAATGCTTCCCTTTCGGGTTCTTATATCGCATGCGGCATGTCGAAAAAACCTTGTTTAAGGTGGGCTCGCCGTGTCACCGTTTCGCCTTCGCTTGGCAGGAGTAACAAAAGTCATGACCACCCGTTACGACGCAATCATTATTGGCGCCGGTATTATCGGTAGCTGTATGGCTTTCGAGATGGCGAAGAAGGGCTGGAAGACCTTGAACGTTGACCGTTTGCCAGCCGCCGGTTACGGCTCGACCAGTTTCTCATGCGCCATCATTCGCACCCATTATTCAACACTGGATGGCACCGCGCTTGCTTACGAGAACTATTTCCACTGGCTCGACTGGGCCGGGTATCTGGGGGCACCTGACGAGTTGGGCCACGCCGAATTCCGTCACAGTGGCTGTTTGGTCATGAAGACGCCGAAGAACGGTGGCCTGAAGCATATGATCGAGCACATGAAAGTTCTCGACATTCCGTGGCAGGACTGGAGCCCTGAGGACATTCTGAACAAATTGCCGTTCATGGACCTTGCCAACTACAGCCCGCCCAAACTACCGACCGATCCGGCCTTTGCCGAACCGACAGGCGGCAGTATCGAAGGCGGCATCTTCTTTCCTTGTGCGGGTTACATGAATGACCCGCAGTTGAGCACCCACAACGCCCAGCGGGCAGCCGAGGCGCATGGTGCGGAATTCCGCTTCAATGCTGATGTGACCGCCATTCGTCAGGACAAGGGCCGGGTGCAGGGTATCACTCTTGCTGATGGCAGCGAAATCGATGCGCCGGTGGTTGTCAACGTGGCCGGACCTCACTCATCGAAAATCAACGAAATGGCCGGGGTCGCGGACAAGATGGCCCTGACCACCCGGGCCCTGCGGGAAGAGGTCGCGTATATTCCGGGCCCCGCCGGTTTCGATATTGAAAAGGACGGGTTGATCACCTCTGACAGCGATGTTGGCAGTTACAGCCGCCCGGAAGTTGGTAACCGTATCCTCGTGGGCAGTGAAAATCCTGAATGCGATCTCGAAGAATGGGTCGATGCGGATAATTATTCCACCGACCCAACCGACCAGATGCGCTATCAGGTCATGCGACTGGCGCAACGGATGCCGACCCTTGGAATTCCCGAACACCCGACAGGCGTGGTTTCGCTTTATGACGTCACCCCGGACTGGATACCCATTTACGACAAGACCGATCTGGATGGCTTCTATCTGTCCATTGGCTCAAGCGGTAACCAGTACAAGAACGCACCGGTCGCAGGGAAAATGATGACGGCGCTAATCGAGGCTTGTGAAAAGGGCCAGGATCACGACACTGATCCGGTTATCTATACCCTGGAGCGCATGGAGCGACCGCTCGACGTCGGCTTTTTCTCGCGTAACAGGGCGATCAACGAGGACAGCAGTTTTTCCGTCCTCGGTTGATCCTACCTTACCGGGTGGCGATCATTTTATTGAAAACGGTTAGGGTGCTGGCGAATTCTCCATATTAGGGAATAGGGGCGGGGGCCTTTTTCACATTTTGATGTGAAGAGTCTTTAGATTTTAAGAGGGAACACACAGTGTCGAAGAAACATCCAATCATTGCCGTAACCGGTTCATCCGGTGCTGGAACGAGTACCGTCAAGGACGCATTCGAGCATGTCTTCCGGCGCGAGGACATCAGCCCCGCCGTGATCGAAGGCGACAGTTTCCATCGCTTTAACCGGGTCGAGATGAAAGCAGCCATGGTTGAGGCCGAAAAAGAGGGCAATCAGAACTTTTCCCACTTTGGCCCGGAAGCCAATTTGTTTTCCGAAATTGAAAGCCTGTTCAAGACTTACGGGGAAACGGGCGGTGGCAAGCGTCGACTGTATTTACACAATGATGACGAGGCCGCTCCCTACGAGGGGCTCGGCGGTGGTGAGTTCACCCCCTGGGAAGACATTCCGGCGGACACGGATTTGATGTTCTATGAGGGCCTGCACGGCTGTGTGGTTACCGAAGACGTCAACATGGCCCAGTTCGTTGACCTGAAAATCGGCGTTGTTCCGGTTATCAACCTTGAATGGATTCAGAAAATCCATCGCGACACCAGCCAGCGTGGCTATTCCAACGAGGCGGTGATGGACACCATCCTGCGCCGTATGCACGATTATGTTCATTACATTGTGCCGCAATTCAAAAGTACGGACATCAACTTCCAGCGGGTGCCGATCGTTGATACATCGGACCCGATTATCGCCCGCGATATTCCGACGCCGGATGAAAGCCTGGTCGTTATCCGCTTCAGGCAGCCCGATGATTTCGATGTTGATTTCCCCTACCTGCTGCAGATGATTCACGATTCGTGGATGTCGCGGCGCAATTCCATTGTTGTCCCCGGCGGTAAAATGGGACTGGCCATGGAGTTGATCCTGGCGCCGATCCTGCGGAAAATGATGGATAAGTAGGTGTCCAGTAAACATCCCATCATCGCCCTTGCGCGTCCGTCCGGGGCGGCCACACCGGTCGTCATGGATTCCTTTGAGCATGTTTTCAGGCGTTTGAAAATCAATGCAGCGAGCGTCGAGGGTGAAAGTTTCCATCGTTTCAGCCGCACAAAAATGATCGAGGAACTGGAAAAGGCGGTGGGCGAGGGCAATCCGCATTTTTCCCATTTCGGTCCTGAGGCCAATTTATTTGCCGAACTGGAAGAATTGTTCCGTTGTTACGGCGAAAACGGTACCGGCCAGCGCCGCCAGTACCTGCACTCGCAAGCGGCCGTGGATCAGGCCGGCATTGCAGGGTTGAAGCCCGGCGATTTCACGCCGTGGGAGGCTTTGCCGGAAAAATCAGACATGCTGTTCTATCAGGGGTTGCATGGGTGTGTTGTTACCGAGGATGCTGACGTCGCCCAATATGTTGATTTGAAGCTGGGCATCGTGCCGATCATCAACATGGAATGGATTCAGAAAATCCATCGCGACACCAACCAGCGTGGCTATTCCGAACAGGCGGTTATCGACACCATCTTAAGACGGATGCATGAATATGTGCATTACCTGATCCCGCAGTTTCAGCTTACCGACATCAATTTCCAGCTGGTGCCGACGGTCGATACATCCGATCCATTTTTCGCCACAGAAGTTCCCACCGTCGATGAATGCGTCATCGTCATCCGCTTTAGCGATCCCGACAAATTCGGCATCGACTTTCCGTTCCTGCTGTCAAAAATCGACAATTCCTGGATGTCCAGGCGCAATTCCATTGTCGTCCCCGGCGGCAAGATGGGGTTGGCAATGGAACTGATCCTGACCCAGATTCTTGCCCAGTTGATGGACGCCAAATAAAGAGTGCGCGCTAGGGCCGCAGGTATTTGTAACCCTTGCCCTGCAATTCCATAATCCGGATAACGCCAGAAGACACATTGGTGACACCCTCAAGCAACTCAGGGGCCTTGCCTTCTTTTTTGGTCATCTTTTTCATGGTGTTGCCGCAGGCGGCGAAGGAAACGTTGGGGAAACTTCCGGCCAGAAAACCTTCCATACGTTGTTTCACAGGCGAGGTATCGCTGCGCAACATGTGTAGGCCCGGCCCGAAGGTGACGATTTCGATGTCCGGGGTTTCTTCGCCTTGTTCCTGAAAATATTTGGTGACGTTGGCGGCATTATTAAGGGCGATATTCATCGTCGCCGCGTCGTTCGTATTGACCTGGATGACAAGCTTCTGGTGAGCCTCGGCAAGGCTTGGGGCAAGCGCCGATACGGTCCCGAAAATGGCCAGTGCTGCGACCAGGCCTTTGAGCATTTTTCCGATCATGATGTTGTTCCTCCTTGCAGTGAAATTATTTGGATGGCGGCAATGATAACACCATCAAAACACCTTCCAAGGAACGCGTAGGCATAAATCAATCACTTTTACGCGATGAGAGGCGGCTGTTTTAAGAAAAGCTAAAGATATCTTTGGCTAGCCCACAACGTTGAGCATGACCTCTTTCGTGTAGGTTTCCTCATTGTCGTCGAACCAGGTGAATGTCATGGGGCCGCTTTCCAGGGCTACCACATAAAAGGCTGAATATGGATTAGCCGACATTGCCGGGTGCCAGATCGCTTTCATGATCTCTTTGCCATTGTAGGTGGCGACAAATTTATTAATGATTTCACGAGGAATTTTCTGGCCGGTTTTCTTCTCGACTCTCATGCCAGTTTCCATGGGATGGGTGACAAGGGTTTTGACCTCGAACACATCTCCCTTTTTGACTTTTTTGGGAACCCGAACACGGGGTTTAATGTTTCTTTTTGCCATTGAGTTCTCCGTCAACCGCCACAGCCACCAATGGTGACCTTGATGTTTTTGCGACTGATAAAGGTTTCACCATTGCTCATTTCGGCAACAGCGATAACATTTTGGGTTTTCAAAAGACGCAGCCTGATCGACAGGTAAGCCTTACCGTTGTGGGGCCCCATGTAATAACTGGCGACTTCCGGAAAGGGGTTGCCGTCTGTAAATACATGAACAGCCTGAACGTGATCTTCCGGGGTCATGGGACTGTCGACAGACACCTTCAAAGGCACCGTGCCGCCATTTTCGGCAATTTCGGCCAAGATGACTTTGACCCGACCCTCTTTAGGCGCCTTCGCTCCAATAACCTTTTCAATAGCACCCAAGACACTTTCAGGTGTTGCCTGGGCGCTAAGTGGTGCGATCGTCAGGAACAGGGCACTGGCACTGCCTGTCATGATAAAATCGCGTCGGCCTATCAAGCCAGGGTTGGCGGGGTGGTTTCCCATTAATGATCTCGCTGCTATCGCGTTCGGGCAATCAGTTCAACCCTTTGGCAGGGTTGGCTGATTGCCCGCACATCTATTGTCGTTTTAGGGTTTGATGTAGGTGTAGCCCTGGGCCTGCAAGTGAGCCAGTTCAGCGACGCCAGAAGGCACGATGTCCTCATCGAAAACCTCGTACAATGAATCCTGCGATATTTTTTTACCTTTCAGGGTATTGGCGCAGACCTGGAAGGTGACGTTTTGCGATTTTAGGTTGGCGATGGCGGATTGTAGGGTAATGCTCCCAATTTTTAGCGGTACAAATGAGTAGAATTTTCTCGTAATGTTTTTTGAGGAGATTCAACATGAAACAATCACGTTATTCTGACAGCCAGATCATCGCTATTTTGAAGCAGGCTGAGGCCGGTTCAA